>DATMYA010000047.1 GCA_035561135.1 Clostridia bacterium | reverse complement strand
CGGAGCGCCTGGCGAGCGAAGACTCCGAATATCCCGCATCGGTGGTTGGCCGAAGAAACGGCTGTATTCGCGGTTGAATTGGCTGGCGCTTTCGTATCCGACCTCGAAGGCCGCACTCGCGGCATCCAGACCATCCATGAGCATGCGGCTCCGCGCTGCCTGCAAGCGAAGCTGTTTTTGATACTGAAGGGGACTCATCGCGGTCAGCACCCGGAAATGATGGTGCAGTGTGGACACGCCCATCCCCGCGATTTCTGCGAGGTGTTCCACCCGTAGCGGCTTCGCGTAGTTCGCCCTGACCCAGGCGATCGCTTTGGCCGTCCGGTGGCTCTGCTCTCCTGACGTTGCAATCGCTCGAAGGCGTGCTCCCTCCGCACCGCGAAGGATTCGGTAGATGATCTCGCGTTGAATCAGCCCACTGAGAAAGGGAATGTCCCGCGGCGTGTCCAGCAGGTCCACCAGCCGGCAGCATGCACTGAGGAATTCCACCGTGGTCTCACCGGTCGCCATCGCAGGAGTCTCAAACGGCGCCTCAGCCACCTGCATCTCCTCCCGGCTGAGAAGCTCTCGGACCACGGACATTTCGAGTTTGAGCGACAACGCCAGGCAGGGCACCGCCTCACTTGCCTCGATCACTCGGCTGACGACCGGCAAATCGACCGACGTCAGCAGGAATCGCGACGCATCGTAGATGAAAACGTTTCGGCCGAGTTCTACCTGCTTTCGCCCTTGGGCGATCACGGTCATGCTCGGCTCGTAAGTCATCGAGCACGGAGCAGTCGCGGCGGTCCGCCGGTGGAGCGTCAGCCCGGGAATATCCGTTGCCCGGTTCTCTGCGGAGCCAATGAAGAAGGCAATCTTGCGAGCCAGCTCCGTTCGCAATTCGTGCGTTTGATCTCGTAGCAGAGACGCCTCTCCACTGCGGTTGGTCATGATAACGGTTACGCACTCCTCGACCCTAGGATAGCTGCTCACTCTGTGCGTGGATCAACAGTGCGAGAGGAATAGGCAACAACTCGGAAGGATCGGGATACCGCTTCAACGGCGCTAGACCCTAACCTGGACATGAGGGGAAACAGTTCCCAGGGAGAAACAATGCAGAAGCGCAAACTTGGAAAGAGCGGCTTGGAAGTCTCGGCTCTCGGGCTCGGGTGCATGGGAATGAGCTTCGGCTACGGTCCGGCCAAAGACAAGCAGGAGATGATCTCTCTGATGCGCGCAGCCGTCGAACGCGGCATCACATTTTTCGACACTGCCGAGGCCTATGGCCCATTCTCGAACGAAGAACTCGTGGGCGAAGCCCTCGCTCCCGTGCGTCGGCAAGTTGTGATTGCAACGAAGTTCGGTTTCAAATTTGATCCAAACAGCGGCAAACAGGTCGGACTTGATAGTCGTCCCCAGCACATCAAGCAGGTCGCCGAGGCCTCGCTCAAACGCCTCAGGACCGATGCGATCGACCTGTTCTATCAACACCGTGTTGACCCGAATGTGCCTATCGAAGACGTGGCTGGAGCGGTAAAGGACCTGATTCAGCAGGGTAAGGTGAAGCACTTTGGCCTGTCTGAGGCTGGAGTGAAAACGATCCGGCGCGCACATGCCGTCCAGCCGGTCACCGCTCTCCAAAGCGAATACTCGGTGTGGTGGCGCTCGCCTGAAACGGAAGTGTTGCCGGCACTCGAGGAACTCGGGATCGGCTTCGTTCCCTTTAGCCCGTTGGGTAAAGGCTTCCTCACGGGGAAGATCGACGAGAACACGACATTTGACAGCTCCGACTTTCGGAACATTGTCCCTCGCTTTACGCCAGAGGCTCGGAAAGCGAATCAGGCCCTCATCGATCTGCTTGCCGGCATTGCGGAACGGAAGAAGGCGACACCCGCTCAGATCGCACTCGCCTGGCTGCTGGCCCGGAAGCCGTGGATTGCACCGATCCCAGGCACCACAAAGCTGCATCGCCTGGATGAAAACATCGGGGCAGTTTCAGTCAAACTCACGCCCGACGATCTCCGTGAGATCGATGAAGCCTCCGCCAGGATCACGGTGGTAGGCGCCCGGTACCCCGAACAATTGGAGCAGATGACCGGCCGCTGAGCGACCGCGCGAAGGGTTTAAGAAATGGAGATCAAACGAAGCGGCTCACAATCTTCCGGCAAAGGACCGGCAGAGTATTTTACCGGCACCGTGCGCGTTGACCCGCTGTTCAACGCGCCCGCTCCGGCGCGTGTTGTCGGTGCCAGTGTCACCTTCGAGCCCGGCGCCCGGACGGCGTGGCACACCCGCCCGCTGGGCCAAAATCTGATCGTGACGGCGGGGTGCGGCTGGGCACAGCGTTGGGGCGGACCGGTGGAGGAAATCCGGCCGGGTGACGCGATCTGGTTCGCGCCGGGTGAGAAGCATTGGCACGGCGCCACAGCAACCTCGGCGATGACCCATATCGCCATTCAGGAGCACCTTGACGGCAAGACGGCCGACTGGATGGAACAGGTCAGCGACGAACAATATACAAGGCCTGACTGAGGGCCGGGAAGCATCAGAAACATAAACTTATGTACAATGCAAAGGCCTACTCCGCTGCCAGTGCGACCTCGCCGCTTGCGGGCACGAGAATCGCGCGGCGCGATCCAACCGAACACGACGTTCAGATTGAAATTCTGTTTTGTGGCATCTGCCACTCCGACCTCCATTCGGTCCGCAACGAGTGGAGCGAGTTCATGCCCACTGTCTACCCGATTGTCCCGGGACATGAGATCGTGGGGCGTGTCATCAAAGTCGGGTCGGCAGTTAACAACTTCAAGCCGGGCGACCTCGCCGCGGTCGGGTGCCTGGTCGACTCTGACCGCACCTGCCCCCGGTGCAAAGCTGGGCTCGAGAATTTCTGCCCGAACCTGAGGCTCACCTTCAACTCCCCGGACAACCATCTCGGAGGCGTCACCTATGGTGGCTACTCCGATAGCATCGTCGTCGATGAACGCTTCGCGTTGCGTGTCCCCTCCAACCTCAATCTTGCCGGGGCCGCACCGCTCCTCTGCGCGGGGATCACAACATATTCGCCCATGCGCCGCCAGGGCGTCGGCAAGGGCAAAAAGGTTGGCGTGGTCGGTCTCGGCGGGCTGGGTCATATGGGTGTTAAGTTTGCACATGCGCTCGGTGCCCACGTCGTCGTCTTCACTACTTCACCCAACAAGAAGGAAGACGCGCTCCGCCTCGGCGCCGACGAAGTCGTCGTTTCCCGCAACGCCAATGAGATGCAGAAGCACGCCGGCAGTTTCGACTTCATCCTCGACGCCGTCTCCGCCGATCACGACATCAACGCCTATCTGAACCTGCTGGCGCTCGAAGGCAATCTCACCCTTGTCGGCGCTCCTGGGAAGCCACTGGGCGTTTCCGCCTTCGCGCTCATCTTCGGTAACCGCAGTCTGACCGGCTCAAATATCGGCGGCATCCCCCAGACCCAGGAGATGCTCGATTTTTGCGGCGCGCATAACATCACTGCCGATGTTGAAGTCATTCCGATCCAGAAGGTCAACGAAGCGTACGAGAGGCTGCTCAGGTCGGACGTGAAATACCGCTTCTCGATTGATCTGGCTTCTCTCAGATCTGAGTAGGATCCTTCCCCTCCGCCGTGTTTCGGGCGTCAGGTTTGGCCGGCCGGTTTTTCGCCGGATTACTGAAGACGAAGCGACCGTAGAGGACGCACCCCCTCATCCCCGGATCGCAGGGGAGTTTGCTCACCTTCTGGCAGACGCCGTTCGCTTCGTGCGGACAACCCCAACTGCTCATGATCTTCGCCTAAATTCATGCTACGTCTGATAAATATCGTGTGGATGTGACCGCAGTCACCGCGAGGGCCGTCAGAGGAATTCGGTGACAGAGAATTGCCGCCTGGAGTTGCGGCTCCAAAATGGCTCTCCGCCTCCCCGAATCACTCGAAGTCGGCCGTCCTGAACAGCCTCGCATCTCAGATTCCGCAATGCTCATATGACCATGCCATCCGGGAGTTCATCGAATGGTATTGCTCAGAGCCTACGCGTCTTCAACTATCAACCTCCGGCTCGCTGCCGTGCGCCCCTTGGCATATGAAGCTGCGGACGCCGGCTTGCTCAGTCCGGACCTGGCGGCAGACTCTACGGGGTGTTCGAGACTATGGGATGACCTGTGATGTTGGGAATGCACAGACCCGTTTTACCCCGTTCCGGCTCGTAGCGCAACGTTTACTTTATCCGTCTCAACACGCGCCACGCCCGCGCCAGCGCCTGAGTCTGGTCGGCCCTCGACGGCCTGCCGCCACTGTCGAGCTTGCAGCGTTGCAGTGCGTCGCTCTAAACCTGCTGCAGTGTCGGCGTGGAAAGCATCCCGTATCGGTGACTCAGCATGTACTCCGGTGTGAGAGGTACCTCAAGCTCAGCAAGTTGGACGAGTGCACCATCAGTCCCGATCTCCCCTTAGTGTCCCCCCGTGGCCCGAACCCCCGCAGCGACGCGCGCGACTTGTCGTACTGGTCGGCTACATATCCCATCAGCTTGGGCAATACCGCGCCGCCCATGATCGCCATCACGATGAACGACGAAGCCTTCTTCGCCGAAGTAACTCGGGAATATGCACGCCGACGAAACCAAAACCCGGCATTGGCGGAGCCAGGCTAGCCAGATTCACCGGTCCATGGGATCCCGGGCGGAGACAATCACGATCTGCATGTCCTTGGCGAGCCCGACGATCCTTTGCACCAGGTCCCTGGACGTCCATGGCAGCCATGGGCGTTCGTGCGGGCGTGCGAGATAGATCTGCGTGATCCGGTTGCGACGGCCAAAGTCGATGAGGGACCTGGCCACGTCGCCGCCTTCCAGTACGCGGGTCTCGATGTGCAGATTGCGGGCGAAATTCAAATGCCTTTCCAGCGCTTCTCTCTCGGACTGGGGTATGCCGCTGAAATCGGCGGACGCGTTGACAGCGACCGCGAAGCACTCCGCGTGCAGAAAATCGCTCACGCGCCTGGCGCGTCGGACGACCATGGCCGTTTCCGGATCGGCCGTCACCAGAACGAGGATTCTTTGTTGTATACTCGCGGCGTGATCTGAGGATTTCAACTCCTCCTCACTCTCGATACCTCCCCAGATTCGTTGCTGCACTTCGTGTGCGGTCTGCCGTAGTGCCAGTTCCCGCAACGCTCCAAGTGTCGAGTCCCGAAAGAAATTCTGGCGCGCGCGCTCGGCCTTTTCGCGCTCGTACACGACGCCTCGTTCGAGCCTGTGCACCAGCGCCCGCGGAGTCAGATCAACCATGACCACTTCGTCCGCCCGCTCGACGGCCCAATCCGGCACGGTCTCGCGGACACGGACCCCGGTAATGTGCCACACCTGATCATTGAGGCTCTCCAGGTGTTGGATGTTCATGGTTGTGAGAACATCGATGCCCGCATTCAGCAGCAGATCGACATCCTCCCAGCGTTTCGGCCGCGCTGAGCCGGGAACGTTCGTGTGCGGTAATTCGTCGACGAGAGCGATTTTCGGATGTCGCGCCAGTATGGCGCACGTGTCCATCTCTTCAAAGATCGAGCCCCGGTATTCGATCTTCTTCCTTGGAATGAACTCCAGGCCTTCTGCCTTCGCGATCGTGTCCTTGCGGCCGTGCGGCTCGAAATACCCAACCACGACATCATTACCGGCGGCCCTCATCTCCTGGGCTTCTTCGAGCATCTTGTACGTCTTGCCGACACCCGCGGCGTAGCCCATGAAGATCTTCAGTTTGCCGCGCCTTCGTTCAATCTCGGTCATTGAGGGAAAACGCGAACGTCCATGCCGCGAGACCTCCGAATCAGTTTTTCCACAGGGTTACCCCACAGCCGCGGGCCAATTCCCGACCGCTGGCTGTGGCCGATGAACAACTGAGTGATGCCGTGAGAACGGGCGAAGTCGAGAAGGGCGCCCACCGGGTCCTCGCCCTCCAGGATTTCGATTGATGCTCCCGCAGTTCGGGCGATCGACAGCTTCTCTTCGAGCGCCGCCTGATCGGCCGGTGAAATCTGCTCCTGGTTTACATATGCCGCGATCAAATCCGCATGAAACCGATCGGCGATGATGCGGGCGGCCTCAAACATTCCCCGCACGTTGGAGCGTGGCGTAATGCACACCAGAATCCGCTCGTGAGTGCCGAGGTGCTGATTGATTCCGTGCCGCTCCAGGTATTCGATAAGCTGGTGATCTACCACGTCTGCCGCCAAAACCAGGGCCAACTCGCGCAGCCGGGACAAGCGCTGTTGGCGATCGCCGGGTTCAGCGGGCGGAGCATCTACGATTTCGATCTCGTCGGCGCTCTTGACAAAGGCCATCGGGACGGTCTCGGTTGCATGCTTACCTGTAATCGCCTCCACTTTTTCCTGCAACTCGGCTACATATTGGATGTTAACGGAGCCGATCACTTTGATGCCGGCGTTCAAGAGGTCCTCAACATCTTGCCAGCGCGTCGGATTCCTTGCGCCCGGGGGATTGTTATAAGCCAAGCCATCAATGAAGCAGACAGCAGGCTGGCGCAGGACGAGCGCCGCGACATCGATGGCAACACCGCCTCCGACAGTTTTCAACGGAATCATCTCGAGACTGCTGAGAAGCGGCTCGGCATCCAGCGGCATCTTGGGCTGAATCCCGCCGATAACCACGTCCTGCCCTCGTTCACGGCGGCGGCGTGCCTCATCCAGCATGCGAAATGACTTTCCCACGCCCGACGCATACCCGAGGAAGATCTTCAGGTATCCTTTGCGTGCCGCGCGTTCCTCCGTTTGCACTTCGAGCAGGAGCTCTTCGGGAGTTTTGCGGCGGGTCTCACGCCCCATGTCCTCTCCTCGGATCCTCATGGTTGGGAGAACCTCCCAGAACAACTAAAACGGAAGTGCTTTCCTCTTCTGGAGCGCACTGTATCACATCCTCGGCGTCATGCCGCAACGAGCGTTCCACGCCCTGTCTACAGCCCGAAAGCTCGCATCGAACGTGAAGATCAGCCCGAAAACAAGGAGATGCTGACTGGGCTTCAAGCCGACGACACCCGGCCGCACTTCGGCACCTCTGAAAAAGCCTCCATCCGGCCCCCGTGAATCGTCGTACCGGTGCTCCAACCGCAGGATCGTATTCATTTGCTGGGACGGAATCCGATATTCGAGCGTCGTGCTTACTGCTTTGACGGTCTGTCTGGCTAAACTCCAGCGGCCATCCCGATCCCAGAAGAACTCAGGACGAACCGTCACACTGAATCGCTTGTTCAGGGCAACATGCACCGGCAGCTGGCCAGACATCATCAGGACACGGGGGCGGCCAGGCGCGTTAACGCGTTCCCCCGAATAGATCCACTCGACTGCGAAAGTGAGGCGATCTGTCCTGCGTTCGACAATGGTGTCCGTAAGGACGCGCCAGAACGTGAAATTAGTGTTCGACTGGTGCGGCCCGAAGAGAGCTGTCTCCTTCACTGTCACGTGCGGAGTCACCCTATAGGCCAACTGGCCGCCCGAACTGGGAACGCTGTTCGCGTCGGCCAGATGCCAGTATCCATTAAGTACAAACAGCGTGCCGGTGACCTTCTCGCTGAAGGCATAACTCGCGTTCACGCCCAGCATCAAATACGGCGTGAAGTCGGCTCCCCACGGTCTGGTGTACGTAAAATTGTCCTTGGCATAGAGCGAATCGTACCCGATCAGACTGCCGAAGATACCGCCCTGCACGGTCACTCCCTTGCCTATCGGAGCAAGGTAGAACACGTTTGTCGGCCCGAGGTGGCGGAGGACTTTATAACCACCCATATTGGGAGCCGTCGCGGAAAAACCAAACACTTCGGTGTCTTTGCCACCCTGTGCCGCCAGTTCCACGCCCCACCGTGACTCTTCAGAAGCCTGTTTCTTGAGGTACGCTCCGGTCATGTTCAAATGCAAGCCATCAACATGCCAGGCGGTGCCGCGACCGCGGAAGACATCATTCGCCGGATGGTTGAAGTCGAGCAAGTAGCCGAGATCCACGAAACCACCGTACTTCCACTCTGGGTCCGGTGTCTGTCCTGTTCCTTGCTGTGGAGGCTGTTGCTGTAGCTGCGACTGCGTACCTGGCAGAGCATCAGATCTATCTCCGATTGTTTGCGGCCGCGGCGGATTTTGCTCGACTGCCCTCGTCGTTTGTGCCGTCGACGAACACACGGCACTAAGAATCAGGGCAGCAACGCACGAAATACTTGGGGTGCCATCCTGAGACAATGAATTGAACATAGCTTTCGGAGTCTCTATTTGGTCGGGAACTCTCGATCCAGCGCGAGATTCAGCCTGAGTACATTGACTCGCGCCTCGCCGAGCAGACCGAGGTCCGGCCCCTCCGTATACTCAACGATCAGATGCTTCACCT
This sequence comes from Clostridia bacterium, assembly GCA_035561135.1. NCBI lineage: Bacteria > Bacillati > Bacillota > Clostridia > Clostridia bacterium. Next base: position 8,594 of record DATMYA010000047.1, on the reverse strand, counting down.
GATTGGCATTTAGGTTCCGAGCATTTGAAACCCGCGGCGCCTGGGCCAAGGCAGAATCGGGACTGATGTGCGGGTCGAGGCCGCTTGCGGACGTCATCAGCAAGTCGGCTGGAATCGGACCGATAAAACCAGGGTTGTCCTTCCGGAATCTCTCGACCGAGGCCTTTACGCGCTCGATCAGCTTCTTGTTCGTGGGCCCGTAGTTGGACCCGCTCGAAGCCGTGGCATCGTAGCCGTCCGCACCGGCCGCGGACGGCCGCGGCTGAAAGTACTCGGGCCGGGTGAAATTCTGGCCAATTAATTCCGAGCCGACCACGCGCCCACCGGCCCGCACCAGACTGCCGTTCGCCTGATGCGGAAAGACGACCTGGCAGATGCCAGTGATCGCGAGCGGATACACGATGCCGACCAGAAGCGTCATAAAAAGCTTGATGCGAAGTCCGGGAATGATCTGTTGCCACATAGGGATGCCTTTATGCCAGGCGAAGCAGCGCGAGCGCCTGGTCGATCAGCCAAATTCCTGGGAATGGCGCAATGATGCCGCCGATCCCGAAGATCAGCAAGTTCCGCCGGAGCAGGGTGCCGGCATCGAGCGGCCGGTACTTCACTCCGCGAAGCGCCAGCGGGACGAGAGCGATAATAGTCAGCGCGTTGAAGATAACGGCCGCCAACACCGCGCTCTGGGGAGTGTGTAGCCCCATGATGTTCAGGTTCCGCAGCGCCGGGTAGGTCACCATGAACATCGCCGGGATGATCGCGAAGTATTTCGCGATGTCGTTGGCGATGGAGAACGTCGTGAGGGCGCCGCGGGTGATCAGCAATTGCTTCCCGATCGCCACCACTTCAATGAGCTTGGTCGGATTGCTGTCGAGGTCCACCATGTTGCCGGCTTCCTTCGCCGCCGCCGTCCCTGTGTTCATGGCCAGCCCCACATCCGCCTGCGCCAGTGCAGGCGCGTCGTTTGTGCCGTCACCAGTCATGGCTACGAGGCGGCCTTGCCCCTGTTCCTTCTTGATGTATTCGAGTTTGTCCTTTGGCGTGGCCTGGGCGATGAAGTCGTCAACACCGGCCTCGGCCGCGATAGCAGCGGCGGTGAGCGGGTTGTCACCCGTGACCATGACGGAACGGATCCCCATCCGCCGAAGTTGGGCGATCCGCTCCTTCATGCCGCCTTTGACGATGTCCTTCAGATGAATGACGCCAAGCAGGCGATCACCGTCGGCAACCGCCAGCGGCGTTCCACCGTTCCGGGAAATACGGTCACTGACTTCACGAATGTCGTTCGAGACCTCACCACCGCACTCGTTGACGAACTTACAGATTGCGTCGGTAGCACCCTTGCGGAGTCTGCGGCCCTCGAAATCAACGCCACTCATCCTGCTGTATGCTGAGAACGGAGTGAACGTCGCCTGATGTTCGGGGATGTGACGTCCCCGCAGGTCGTACTTCTCTTTCGCCAGGACGACAATCGAACGGCCCTCGGGCGTTTCATCAGCCAGGCTGGAGAGTTGGGAGGCGTCCGCGAGTTCGCGCTCGCTGATACCATTCAACGGAACGAATTCGACCGCCTGGCGATTACCCAGCGTGATCGTACCGGTCTTGTCCAACAGAAGCGAGTTCACATCACCGGCAGCCTCTACGGCCTTCCCACTCATGGACAGCACGTTGTGCTGCATCACCCGATCCATTCCGGCGATACCGATTGCGGAAAGCAGGCCGCCGATGGTCGTTGGAATGAGGCAGACGAGCAGCGAAATCAAAACCGCCACGCGCGGTACAGAACCAGACCCGGCTTGCCCCACGCTGAAAGCGGCGAACGGCTGAAGCGTGATCACCGCGAGCAGGAAGATCAGCGTCAGCCCCGCGATTAGAATGTGGAGCGCGATTTCGTTGGGCGTCTTCTGCCGCTGTGCTCCTTCGACCAGTGAGATCATCCGGTCAAGGAACGTCTCCCCCGGGTTGGACGTGATCCGAACCCTGATCTGGTCTGAAAGCACTTTGGTTCCCCCCGTGACCGCGCTGCGGTCGCCGCCGGACTCGCGAATGACCGGCGCACTCTCGCCTGTAATCACGGACTCATCTACAGTCGCGATGCCCTCGATGACCTCACCATCACCGGGGATCAGGTCGCCGGCGTCGCAGAGGACAACATTCCCGGACCGCAGCATCGAGCCGGGGACCTGCTCCACGCTGCCGTCCGTTCTCAGCCGCCTGGCGAGTGCTTCGATGCGGGTCTTGCGGAGGGCGTCAGCCTGGGCCTTTCCACGAGCTTCCGCCATTGCCTCTGCGAAATTGGCGAACAGGACCGTGAACCAAAGCCAGATCGCAATTTGCAGCGAGAAGGCGATGCCTGCGGCACCCGAGAAGATATCGCGAACCAGCAGTGCCGTGGTAAGTGCCGCCCCCGCTTCGACGACCAACATCACCGGGTTCTTCGCCAGTGTAACGGGGTTCAGTTTCGCGAAGGACGCGCGGATCGCCCGGCCGATAATCTCAGGATCGAACAACGGACGGGATCGCGCCAGCTTCTTCGGAAGCAGCGACGTGGCATCGTCTTGGGGAACGGGTCTCTTTCCGCCCGAAAGCGCTGTCATGGTTGGCATCTTTTCCCTCCAAGCTCCATGGATAAGTCAGAAGACCTGGCCGCTGTGCATGAGATAGTGCTCCACAATCGGACCCAGCGATAGCGCGGGGAAAAAGGTCAGAGCACCCACAATCAGCACCGTGCCAATGAGCAAGCCAACGAACAGGGGTCCGTGCGTGGGCAGAGTGCCGGCTGTTGATGGAATTTTCTTCTTGGCGGCCAGACTACCCGCAGTCGCGAGCAGCGGAATCAGGAACAGGAAACGGCCCATCAACATTGCCAGGCCGATGGTCAGGTCATACCACGGAGTGTTGGCTGTGATGCCCCCGAACGCGCTGCCGTTGTTGCCGGTGCCGCTGGCGTAAGCGTAGAGGATTTCGCTGAACCCATGGGCTCCGTTGTTGTTCGTGTTCGCGATGGCAGGTCCGGGGGGGTTCCAGTAGCTGCTGTCGGGAAAATGAATCACTGAGCTAAGGGACGTGAACACCAAAATGCTGAAAGCCGTGGCGATGACAGCCAGCATCGCCATCTTCACTTCTTTCTGCTCGATCTTCTTGCCCAGATACTCCGGTGTGCGGCCCACCATCAGTCCGGCGATAAAGACGGCAAGTATGCAATAGAGCAGGATCCCGTACAGGCCGGCTCCCGTTCCGCCGAAGATCACCTCGCCCGTCATGATGTTGAACAGCGGGACCAGACCACCGATCGGAGTGTAGCTGTCATGCATGCTGTTCACCGCGCCGCAGCTTGCGTCCGTCGTAATCGTGGCGAACAGGGCCGAATTGACAATTCCGAAGCGGACCTCTTTCCCTTCCATGTTTCCGCCAGCCTGACCCGGCGTAGCGGCGGTCTCGATCCCGAGTTTCGCCAGTACGGGATTCCCGGACTGCTCGAAACCATAGGCGACGAACACCCCGGCCAGGAACATCACAGACATGGCCGCGAAAACGGCCCAGCCCTGGCGGGTGTCGCCAACCATTTTGCCGAACGTGTACGTCAGGCCCGCGGGTATGGCGAAGATCAACCACATTTCGAACAGGTTGGTCAGTGGTGTCGGGTTCTCGAACGGATGGGACGAGTTCGCATTGAAGAAGCCGCCGCCGTTGGTCCCGAGTTCCTTGATCGCCTCCTGCGACGCAACCGGTCCTTGCGCGATCGTTTGTTTGGTGCCTTCAATGCCCGTCGCCTGCGTGTAAGGGCGCAGGTTCTGGACCACACCTTGAGAGCAGAGAAACAGGGCGGCAACAAAGGACAGCGGCAGTAGTACGTACACGGTTGCGCGTGTCACGTCCACCCAGAAATTGCCTACCGTCCTCCGTTCCTGCCGCGAGAAGCCCCTCACCAAGGCGATCGCAATCGCGATCCCGGCCGCGGCGGAAGCGAAGTTCTGAACCGTCAGGGCAGCCATCTGCACAAAATAGCTCAGCGTCGATTCGCCGGAATACGCCTGCCAATTCGTGTTCGTCATAAAGCTGACGGCGGTGTTGAAGGCGAGGTCCGGGTTGACTTTGATCGCACCGAAGCCCTGTGGGTTCAGCGGCAGCCAACCTTGCAGCCGCTGCAACAGATATACGAACACAAACCCGAAGATGCTGAAGCTGAGAAGCGAGGCCGCGTACTGCGTCCAGCGTTGCTCCACCTCCTCCCGCACGCCAATCGCTTTGTAGGTCAGCGTTTCGAGCCACCGCAGCACCGGGTGCAGGAACGTAGGCTGACCTTCAAAGACTCGCGCCATGTAGGCGCCAAGAGGCTTCACTGTCACCAGCACCAGGCCGAAATACAGCGCAATTTGAAGAATCCCAATGGGCGTCATAGATCCTTTCAGAACCGTTCCGGACGGAGCAGCGCGTAGATCAGGTAAAGGAACAGTCCGGCGGATGCAATACCGGCAATCACGTAGTCCATGGGTGTTTTCCTAAAGCCTGTCGCAAGCCTTCGTGAACGCCCAGCAGCCCAACAGGAACAGGCAGCCGAACGAAATGTAGAAAACGTCTAGCATTGGCCTCACTCCGTTTCGATAAAGACCACCTCGTGTCGGGAACGCCGTAGCTCCCGCGCTAGGCGCTTCTCCGCGGTGAACCACCACCATCGCCGCGGCGCGCCGAGAACGACGAGAGACCGGCGGCGCAAGGCGTTCTTGAGGACCTCGTTGGGCTCACGGCAGAGGTAAATACGGACTGTGGTGTCCACCGGGCTCGCCTCGGCAATCACCCGAAATCGCCGCTCGTTCCAGTCGATCAGGACCGCGAGGACGGCTGCCATATCCTTCCGCGCTCCTATCTGAGCGTAGGGGAAGGGGCATAAAGAAGTCATAGAAAAGCCATAAATATTCCATAAACACGACGCACGCGTGCGCTTTTATGGATTCTCTATGACCGGTGGATCACTGCGCTTCGGGGGCGGCGTTGAAACGATAGCCGACCCATGGCTCAGTAATGATGTATTCGGGGTGCTCGGGATCGGCCTCGATCTTGTTCCTCAGTTTGTTGATGAAAACGCGAAGGTATTCCACCTGATCGCCGTAATCCGGGCCCCAGACAGCCTGCAGCAGTTCGCGATGTTTTACGACTTCATTCTGGTGTTCAGTCAAATAGCGGAGCAGGTCGAGTTCCTTTGGCGTGAGGTGCAAGATTGTGCTGCCGTTACGTACTGTCCGTGCGCTGAAGTCGATCTCCAGCCGGCCCGTGCTGATCTTCGCGCTTGATGTCTGGGTTGCGGGAACGCGACGTAGCGCCGCTCGAATGCGAGCGAGCAATTCCGGCGTGCTGAAAGGCTTGGTGATGTAGTCATCGGCGCCGGCGTCCAACGCCGCGACTTTATCACCCTCCGAATTCCTGACGGTCAGCATAACTACGCCGATGTTGGTGTCCGAGCGGATCGCACGGCAAGCCGCCAGCCCGCCCATTCCCGGCATGTTCATATCGAGAAGGACGAGGTCGGGTCGGAACTCGCGCACCTTCTCCAGTGCTTCCTCACCCGTCTTGGCATCATCGATTTCGTAGCCCTCGCCGATCAGCGTAGTCCGCATGATGCGACGGATCTGCGGTTCGTCGTCAACGATCAGTACTCGACCTGCGCTCATTTGCTCTCCTTCAGCATACGAGGAAGCGTAAGCCGAAAGGTAGTCTCACCGGGACGGCTCGACACGGTCAGGTCACCATGATGTGCCTGTGCGATTCTGTACGCGATGCTGAGGCCAAGTCCCGTCCCCGGCACGTCGTGTCTGATGGAGGGGCTCCGGTAAAACCGTTGAAAAATCCTCGATTGCTCTGGGAGGGCGATACCCGGACCGCCGTTGGCTACTTCCACCATGGCGCCGTCTTCGTTCTGCTCCACTCTCACCGTGACGGGCGTTCCTGGTGGTGAGTACTTGAAAGCGTTATCCAGCAACTGCCGAACAGCCAGCCTCACAAGGCGCCCGTCAAACGCGATCGGCGCCGGGGGAGAGTCACCGATGAGATCGACGGGGCGACCGTCGGCCGCAGCGTGCATCGACGCAATTTCCTCGCGCACGACCGCGTACAGGTCGGATAGGACCGGTTGAATCTCGATATACGCGGTGTCGAGCCGTGCCATTTCGACGGCGTCATCGATGAGCCTCTGCAGATGATCAGCTTCTTCGTCAGCGATCTCGATCAACTCGGCCCGTGTCGCTGGAGGTTGTCCAGGATTCGAGCGCAGGGACGTCGTGACGGCTTTTATGGAGGTCAGCGGTGTCTTGAACTCGTGGGCCATGGCGTCGATGAGCGTGGTGCGCAATTGCTCGCTCTGACGGGCCGCGTCAACCTGTTGTGCGAGATCCTGCGCCCGCGCCCGCTCCAGGCCTATTGCGACCAGGTTGGCAATGCCTTGCAAAACGGCGTCGGACATGCGTGCGCCCTGGAGTGCCAAACTGGCGATCGGCTCGGACCCTAGCCGTACGGCGATGATGACGCGGCCACCTGCCACATCAGCAAAGCTTGTTCCCTGCAGCGCCGAATCGCGGAGTTGGTCATCGAGGCCCTCGAAATCCGTTGGTCCGGCCCGATGAAACTCGCCGGTCCGCCGGTCATATAGGACCAGGGCTTTCAGGTCGAAGACCTCGGCCAGTTTCATGGCAAGCTGCTTCGGAAACGGTTCGCCATCCCCGATCAAGAGAATGGCCCGGCTGAAGGTGTAGAGTCGTTCGACGTCCTGCCGGTGCGCGATCGCCTCCAGCGTGCGTTGCCGGGCCCTGGCCGAAAGCCGGCTCGCGATGAGCGCCGTAGCCAGAAAGCTGAACAGGGCCACCCAATTCTGCGGGTCGGCAATTGTCAATGTCCCGATTGGTGGGAGGAAAAAGAAGTTGAACCCGACGGTGGCGGCGATGGCGCATACGAGCGACTCCAGGAAGCCCCCCATCGCAGCCACTACAAGGACTACCAGCAGGTAGGCGAAGCCAACCGTCGTGGCGTTCACGTCGACGAGGCGGTAAGCGGCGAATGTAATGAACACCACGCCAGCCAGGGACGCCGCGACCCGCGATGCGTGCGATCCCAGTTTCAGCTCGGGGCCTCCGGTGATATTTTAATCGGTGTCAAAACTTCCACACTGGCCCGATGGCCGCGTCCTCAACCAGAGCGCGGCTTAGCTAAGCATCGCACTTTCGCAAGTCCTCCGGTGACCCGCGAATCAGCCGCAATTAACGCCCTTGCACCCGCCGTGCGTCCCTTTAGTGTCCCGTGGCCCGAGCCCCTTGCAGCGACTCCGCCTTGCTCAAGCGCGGCCAATTGAACCCGTACAGCGCCACCACCACGAAGCACAGCATCGGCACGATGAACGCGCGCGACATGTCGTACTGGTCCGCTACATATCCCATCAGCTTGGGCAATACCGCGCCGCCCATGATCGCCATCACGATAAATGACGAAGCCTTCTTCGCCCGCGCTCCCAGGCCGAATATCCCCAGCGCGAAAATCGTTGGGAACATGATTGACCTGCAGAAGTAACTCAGGAATACGCACGCCACCGAAACCCAGCCCAGCTTCAGAAACACTACAAACGTCACCACCACGTTCAGCCCCGCGTACATCCCCAGAATCTTATCCGCCCAGATCTTCTTCAGTAATAGCGACCCCGTGAACCGCCCCATCAGAAAGCACACGAACCCCAGCGCCGCCAGGTTCGACGCGCCCTTGTTGCTGATCGTCAGCGCCCCGCTTGCGGCGGGTTCGAACCAGCCTTCAAGCCATAGGCGACAACGAAAAAGGCGGCGAGTTCTTCCGCCAGGTATCCATCAGCACCCGAGGGGGTAGGGTCGACTAGCGCCAACGGCCCAGGCCGTACACGCAGGAGCACCTCGTGCCCTTGCTCAGCCTTATCTTGGCTGACGCTAGCCGACTTTTCGTTCCGAATCCGTTTCGGCGCACTCCGGCCATCTCCGGATTAGTAATGCTTGGATCACTGCTCGGAAGGTCGGAGATCGAGTCTGGAGGAGCCGCAATCACATAGGCGCTGTATCACGGGCCGCAACACTCCCGAACTCTCTGACGAACACGCTCCGAAGGCAAGAGAACTCGTGCCCGCCTCCTTTTCAGTCGTTGCTGCTGAACGAATCGGCAACCGCTCGAAAGCCGCCGTCGGGCTGTCGCCGATAAACCACCACGTACTTACCCGCGTGCCGCGTACCCGCCTGAGTGTACTCGTAGTTGCCTACACCGTAAGCGAGGTCTCCGGAGGCGCCTATTTCGCCGGTTTCCAGTTTAAGATCGGAGCATCCCGCGGCAAGGAAACGCTCCCAGAACGACCGGATTGCCTCTCTGCCCCTAACCAATGGCGAGTTGGGAGGAAGAAGCCGCGCATCTTCGGCATAGAATTCCTCCGTAAGGGCAGTCGCGTTGCTTGCATTCGCGTTGCGCACGAAAGCGGCGTCCATGGCCCGGATCACTTGCTCTGCTGCGTCCAGCGGAGTGGATGCTGCTGATGACATCGTTGTACCCTCCAAGTTCCGCAAGTATATCCCGAACGACCGGCGGCGGATTGTGCGCCGCAG